>NZ_CP014333.1:0-35382 GCF_001932615.1 Weissella thailandensis | reverse complement strand
AAAGGACTCCCCGCGGGACTGCAATCAGGAGTCATTACTTCAACTGTTTTTGTTCATTATAGAAATTACGGTAAGCTAAATAGCACGCAATGATTGACCCCAAACTAGTCGCTGATAAGAGCATGAACGTGACCATAATTTGATACCTAATGGCCCGTACTGGATCGACCCCTGCAAAGATCAAACCGGACATCATCCCTGGCAGACTGACTAGACCCACAGTCTTTGCCGAATCAATGGTTGGTGACATCCCCGTACGAATCGCCTCACGCACGATGGCAATCGAAGCATCAAGTAGACCAGCCCCTAACGCCAACCGTTCAAGCACACCTTGCCGCTGGTCATGAAACTGACTATTGAGGCTGCGATAAGCCAGCCCAATTGCGACCATTGAATTCGACGCAATCATACCAGAAATGGGAATCATTTGCGATGGCACAAACTTAATCGCACCAGATAGCACGAGGACGCCAAGTGTTACCCCCGTACTAACAAAAATGGCTAATAACGAAATGGCTAATGCATGGTCAATCCCCGGCCCCCGTTTTTTCGCATTCCAAGCCGCATTGAAGATAATGAAGCCCATCATCGCCAGCGTTAGCCACAAATTGTTGACTCGGAAAATATACTTTAGCAAGTAACCCACGATAAATAGTTGTACAACAGCCCGCACGACACCAATGACGATGTCCCTATCTAAGCCAAGTTTCTGCCACAAACTAATTCCTAACGCGACGAGCACTAACATTGCCGCCAAAAATAGCGACGTATTATTAACTGCTAAATTCATGCGTGTACCTCCAATCTGCCAGCAACCACTTTTGCTAACTGATCTGCCGCAGCAATCTCTGTCGCATCATGAGTAATCATGATCGTTGTCACGTGATCCTGCTCATTTAACTGTCGTAACCAGGCGTGCACGATTTGCTTATTATTTTCATCTAAACCAGCTGTCACCTCATCTAATAACAACACTTTTGGTAAGAATAAGATGTTGCGAATCAGCGCGACCCGCTGCCGTTCACCACCGGAAAGCTCGATAATCGGCTGATACAGGGTTCGTTCGGACAGCCCAACATTATTTAACGCCGTTACCACTCGTTGCGTATCCATGACTTGCTTACGAATTTGGTACGGGAAAGCTAAGTTATCTGCCACCGTCTCACCAAATAACGTCGGTTGTTGGAAACAATATGAGACTTGCCGCCGATACATGATTGGGTCATAACTTTCAATCGGCTGCCCATCAAAAAGCAAGGTCCCACTTGTTTTAGAAATCATGGCCGCAATGATCCGTAATAACGTACTTTTCCCACCACCGGATGGTCCCGTTAATGTAATATGAGCCCCAGCTGGAATCTGCCAATCAACATCATGTAAAATATGTTGATCAGCGATTTGATAATTAATTTTTTCTAAACTAATCAATGAATTCATATGCCCACCCCCGATCGCACAATGATCGGCGCCGACAACAGCCGGATGAAAAAGTGCTCAGAAGTCAATAAATTGGACTTATCTGTTTGATGTATTAATACACGAACCTGTGTAGCCATTGGCAAATCCATATGAATCATACCTGAGTCAAAGTGTTCCGTATAACTACGGAGGAGTTCTAATTGAACTTTTAATTTATCATTATTTTCCTTGATCGATCGTTTTTGTCTAGACATACGTTTTCTCCTATCTAGGGAGTATTATATCATTTTATAAAAAAACAGCCCCCATTATCTACTAGTCAGATAATGGGGGCTGTTTTAATAGTCTTTTTGAGGGGTCATTATAGTTATAGACCCTATATATGCATTTGCGATTATTTTTTATTTGTCAGCATTAAGTTGGGTATTATCACTTTTAAATTTATGGTAGATTGTAAAATTAATCCGATGCTGTTTGGAAAAAAAGATCAGCTTCCCTTAAAATGGTGTTTACCACAAACACATCTTTTAGGAGATGATCTTTTGTCTAGTATAACCTATTCTGAACGAATTAAAATCGAAACCCTTTGTGAACTAGACCTGTCCAATATCCAAATGAGCGATCGCCTAAAACGATCAACTGCCACAATTTCTTATGAATTAGCTCGATGTGAACCTTACCAGGCCGAAGTGGCCCAAACAGATGCCGAATACAAGCGGTCACGATGTAGCCGAAAGACTAAATTGAATGACAAGTTAAGGCAAATAATTTTAAACCATTTACGGCTAAGCTGGTCACCAGAAATGATAGCTCACGAATTTAAATTAGCGACTAAATCAATTTATAATTGGTTAAATCAAGGAAAAATTGAGTTTTCTTTAAATGATTTGCCTGAACATGGCGTGCGCCAACGGCGTAACCTTGACCAACGTTCTAAATATAATCAATCATTAGGACGGTCAATTGAACAGCGACCCATCGTGGTTAATCGACGTAATCGCATCGGTGATTTTGAATTAGATATAATTGTTGGCCCCCGTGGGCATAGTAAGGCAGTTTTATTAACCTTAATCGATCGCAAATCACGTTTCCTTTGGGCCTACCGATTAAAAGTAGGATGCCTGATTTTGACAAATTAAGTCAGGAACAAATTTCAACCTATCAGCGGACAGCTTATCGGATTGGCTGGTAGATCCTGGCAAGTACGATTGCCTGTGTTATTGTGCTGATTTGTTTGAATCTTTGAATTCGAAAAAATGATATTAAAAAAATTCCGAAGTAAAATTGCTTCGGAACTTTTTTCGTGTATCTATTGAGGATTAATCTTCGTCGTCTTCCTCATCCAAGCCTTCTCGTGGTGTCTTACCAAGCAAGGCCTGCAGAGTAGCGATGTTGTGGTTGTTATCTTGCAGCAGGTCAACCAAATGTTGTGCCAAGACTGGACGGTCTTCTTTTTCAGCAAGCTTAATTGCCCGGGTGACAAACATGTTCTCAGTGTCATAGTCGTGAACGAAGTCGTTGACCAGCCACTCTACAGATTCATATTTGTTCTGGCCATTTTCTTCCAACATGGTGTACTCTGTGAATTCCTTTTGGGTACTTGGCGTAATTAAGGCCTCATCGATTAAGACCGTGCCCAAGGCATCCTTTTGGTCGTACGCCTGCTTAAGTAAGTCGCCGAATAGGACTTTCAGCTGTTGGGCCGACATTCCCTTCACATACCATTTTGCCATCTGGAGTTTGTTGGATAAAACTTCCAAATTGGCAACGATGTGGCCGGTCATCGCACCAGCCGTTGGGGTATGGTGGTCGATATCTGCTTGCTTAACCTCTGCTTCAAATAATTTTTCGGGGGTTGCTGTTGTCATATTCTTCACCTATTTCACTTTCATTGATTGAACTTTATAGCCTAAATCAGTTACCGTGTCTGACAATTTGTCTGCGGAAATTTTATCGCCGTCAAAATCAGTTTTGACTTTGGCTGCATTGAACAAGACTTTGACGTTTTCCACACCATCCTGCTTTTCAAGTGCGCCCTCGATCTTTTGCATGCATGACGGGCATGACAGCGCGTCTAATTGTAAAATTGCTTTACTCATATTGATAACCTCCATCTCATTTACTGTTTTAATGATACATCCTATTCGCCAACCGATAATTGATCTGGATCAAGTTTGGCAGCTTTTGGCTGATAATTAATTAATCGCATTGCGTTGAAGATGACAACCAGGATACTGGCTTCATGGACAAACATTCCGCTGGCCATGTAAATAAATCCGAGAATCAAGCCAATCAGGAGGGCGACAACCGTCGCAATGGCGATGAAAATGTTCTCCTTGGTGTTGATGACCGTTTTTTTGGAAAGTCCATATGCATGGATCAATTCATTGAATCCTGATGACATCAAGACGACATCAGAGGTTTCAACCGCCACGTCGGTTCCACTTCCCATGGCAATCCCGATGTCAGCCGTCACTAATGACGGACTGTCGTTGATGCCGTCGCCGACAAAGGCAACCTTGTGGCCTTCCTGCTGGAATTGTTTAACGTATTCGACTTTTTGTTCCGGCAAAAGTTCTGCGTGGACTTCGTCAATGCCGATTTGTTCTGCAACGGCATTGGCTGTCTGCAGGTTATCACCGGTCAGCATAACCGTCTTCTTGATGCCGAGTGACTTGAGTGTCGCCAGGCTTTGCTTAACGCCTTGACGAATCACATCCGAGATACCAAGAATGGCTTGAATTTGCCCGTCGAAGGCAACGATAACTGTTGAACTGCCTTCGCCTTGGATATTTTCCAAGTCTTGACGTTGTTCAGACGTCAAATCAACATTTTCATCGTTCATCATTCTCAAATTACCAATTAAAACATTTTTACCGTTGGCAGTTGCCTTAACACCACGGCCTTTGACTGTGTCAGCATCGGCAACTTGAACGTCCTCAAACGGAATATGATGATCACCTGAGAATTTAACAACTGCTTGTGCCAATGGATGATCCGACTGCTTTTCAACGGCTGTGGCAATTTGCAAGGCCAACTGGTCTCTTGAGTAATCTTTGAACTGAGTAACCGCCGTTTTCCCTTCAGTCAGGGTCCCGGTCTTATCGAATACCAACGTGTCGACATTGGCAAAGGTGTTCATCACTTCACCGCCCTTGATCAAGACACCGTTTTTCGCACCATTACCGATTCCAGCCACGTTTGAAACAGGGGCGCCGATGACCAAGGCCCCAGGGCATCCCAATACCAAAACGGTAATCGCTAATCGGAAATCTTTGGTAACCAAGCCCACAATCAATGCAATGATCAAAACTGCCGGAGTGTAATAAGTCGCAAATTTGTCAATAAACTTTTCTGCTGGCGACTTGGTGTCTTGAGCATCCTCAACCAGTTCAACAATTTTGCCAAACGTGGTGTCGTCGCCAACCTTGGTTGCCCGAACTTTAAGTGTTCCGTTGTCTAAGATGGTGCCAGAGAATACCTGATTGCCAGTGCCCTTAGTGACTAGTTTTGATTCACCAGTAATACTGGCTTCGTTGATGTGACCGGATCCATCCACAATTTCCCCGTCAACCGGAATCTGACCGCCGGCTTTGACCAAGACGACGTCGTCAACGTCGACAAGGTCAACATCCGTCTCCTCAGTGTTGCCGTCATCATCTACAATCATTGCGGTAGTCGGTGCCATTTCCGTCAAATCTTTAATTGAGTGGCGGGTTTTGGCCAACGTTTTGTCTTCCAAAAACGTCCCAAATAAGAACAAGAAAGTGACGATTGCTGATTCATTGTACTCGCCAATGATGAAAGCGCCAATCACAGCAATGCTGACAAGTAATTCAATGCTGATCGTTTTAAACCGGAGTGCTGAAACCGCCCGAAGAACGATCGGCACAGCTGAGATAATTGAAGCGGCGATAAATGAAACCGTGTAGATCATATCGCTGTCAACAACTTTCCCCAAGAGACCTACGCCAATTAATATTGCCGTTATCAATGTAATTTGATTTGTGTGTTGATTAATATATCTTTGAAATTTCATAATCCCCGCTCCATTTCTTAATTGATGTCTTTAGTATATAGTGGTTCGACCGATAAAGAATTGACGTGGATCAAGTTTGAAATTTTTGTTTGGGTAATTAATGGCGAATATTTTGGATGTAAGCTGATTTCTGAACACATTGCCAACCTCGCTTTAAATTAACAATCGTTAAAACATCTTCCACTACCACACCCGCAACGCTCATGCCGTCCATTATCGTTTGCGGGTGTGGTAAAGTTGTATTAACTCCCTCAAAGCGGGCGTTGGTATGCACTAACTTAGTAAAGTTTGAGCATGCAAATCGTCGATTTTCCTCAGGTGTAAATTGATATAAATCAAGATATTGCTGTGAGTTTGACATTAAAATTCACGCCTTTTAATTATCAAAGAAGCGCTTAAAGAACCCCTTCTTTGAAGGTTTTTTTGATCATTACTATTTTCTTCTGACTGTTGTACCTGTGCAGTACTTTTTTGCTTAGTTTGTGTTTGTTGCTTAACTACCTGCGGTTCATTGTGTTGTGTTAAAAGACGCTGGGTTGATAGGTTTAATTGTTGTTGCTGGTCAATTAGTTTTTGTGCCTCATCAAGTTGTTTGTCTTTGCTTTCCAACTGTTTGGCTAACAAAGCATTTTGTTCTTTTAAGTTCTTAATATTGTCCTGCATAGCAGCAATAATTTGGTAAGCATTATTATCCGCTTCGCTATGATATTCATTGTGCTGATCATGTTGCGCAACGGCCGCAACATGATCATTTGAATTGCTTGACATGCCTTTTATAATGGTGTTTTTCTGCGTTGCGTTAAACAATAGTGTGCGCTCTTTTACATCATTGTGCGCAATATTGTTTTTCTTTATATATCGATAAACGTTGGATTTATCTTTACCAATTTCTTCTGCAATATCCTTCATAGAATAAAGCTTCATGCTTAATTCCTCCTTCGTTGCGCACAATGATACTGCAATGATGTGCGTAATGTGAGCACACTTTTTATATTTCTACAATGATAATTCGGCTAAATAAGTTCGTTGGATTATACCTAATTCAGGATCTGAAGCAATCTGTACCATGCCTTTTATTTCTAGTTCCGAGAGTATGTCCTTCGTTTTAGTTAATGTCCAATGAAACAATTCACTCATCTCTCCATAATTGAATTTGAAATAGACATGGTTTTGCTCATCAATCTAATTCTCTTGTAATGCTTTTTCAAGTTGATTATATAGAATTATATAAGCTATTTTGCCATCAGAACTTACAGTATTATATTTATTGCCATAAATTAAGACTTCTGGAAATGTCAGTTTCCTTTTAAGTATTGATTCTTCGTAAGACATAGGTGTCATGCTTTAACCCTCCTAGTTTGTTTTTTCATTGTTCTTCTATTAGTGATTTCATACATTCATCTTGAGACCAAAAAGCTTTATCAACTCGTGCAACGCCTAGCTTATAGGCATACAAGACTGGCTGTTGTAGCAGTAGCAAATTCTTCTGGGCAAATAAGTGGCACTGATTGTTGGTTATAGTTGGTTGAATGACCACCAAATCAGTCATCAAAAGTCCCCCTAATTAAATTGACGATTACGAATAAAGTTATTATGAATCTCTACTTGTGTGACTGAACGGCCACGCTTCGCTTGAAATAATTCCAAATCCATATCTTTAATTTTTAAGTTGATTTCCTTAATCGCCGGAGTTAATACATCACGCTTTAAATATCCATATGCATAACTTTTTGGAGCACCCAACCATTGCTTAAAATCATCAGGAGAGCCTTGTACAATAGCAATCGATTTTCCATTATCTTTATCAGCCTCACGAATCAATTTGTATAACAAAATTGAATATTTACTTTTTAGTTGTACCGTGTCATCAAGAAAGTACTGCGTATAATTACCATTATCTTTTAACTTTAATAGAAAAGGAGCAAAACGTTCGTTAATTTTTAGCTGGACTTGACCGTTCTCCCAAAGATCGACAACTTCAAACCAACCAGTCATTGTTACTCGCTTTTCTTCTTCACTGTAAATATAAACATCCTTTTTTCGCATATCAGCTAGATTTTGTGCCAATTGTGAGTAAGTCCGACCACTGCGTTTTAAGTCCAAAACATTTGATAGCTCATACATCGAAGTCTGAATGACATTAAAATGCTCATCTTCAGGCTTAATTTTAGAAACTACATAGTCCATGATTTTTAATTCACGCGCATTTAAATCATGGCGCGCTTTCGTAATTAAATCATTATGTTCAGCAACTTGAAAGAAACGCTGTTGTTCAAAATCTTCTTTGTTGAAATTCCGATCATTTGTCCATAAAAAATAACGTTTATCAGCCATATAGACCACCTCCTTAATTTAATTAGTTCACTCTTTTATATGAGTGTATATTTATAAATGAGATAAATCAACTCATTTATAAATATACACTCATAAGTCGTGTGCTTTTTACTCATAAGTCGTGTGCTTTTTACTCATAAGTCGTGTGCTTTTTACTCATAAGTCGTGTGCTTTTTACTCATATATATGCCAAACTATCATTGATATAAAAGAATTTCACTCTCTATAAGTATTTAGAATTATAAATAAATTACTATAAAATTACAGACGCGCGTACACGTGTGCTTGTACCCTAACAATTGCTATTAATCAAACAAAAACACAAAGCAAAAAAGGAGTGAGAGAAAATCACTCTCACATTTAACTCCATTCGCTTTGCTCATTGAGCCTCCCTACGGTCGTTGCTAAAAAGGTGTGACGCAAGCACCACATTAAAAAAACCTTGGGAGCTGTCGCCCTAAACTCCGCCCAAACTGAAGTCAGCTTGATCGATATGACTTCGCCGCCAGTGGGGCTCGAGGAAACAATGGGTTGTTTCCTAAAACATAAGGCTTTTAGTTAAGTGAAGTCAGTCAACTCCTTAAAGTCTCAAAGAGGGGCTAACTACTAAAGCAGTAATCCCCTCTAATTCAATTTACCGTTGACTAACAGCTAGATAGAACGCTATTGCTATTAAATCACAAACTTTTTATTTTTAAGTAACCGGTCTTATTTTTTATCTAGGGCATACGTGTATAAGGCATGTAAGACCTGCTTTTTAAGTGGGTCTTTTCCGTTTAATGATTAGTTCATTAAATTCTGTAAATTTGTTTTTTCCACTTGCATTAATAATTTTTCAATTTGTTCCGCTTCTTTCATTTTCTTAACCCCTCTCAATTGTCCTTATTTCGCATTCTAAGCCATTTCAATATATCTTCGCTATTTCTATATTATTTAAGCGAAAAAATGTGTCAAAAGCCAAAATACAAGTCCTGAGAGCAAACCAGTCGGGATAACCGCGTACAAATAATTTTTAATTTCATACCAACTCATATTTTTATGTGTTCGATCAATTTCCGTAGATAAACGATTAGCGACTTGGTCCATAGTCTTTTGAACGGTTTGGTTTAGGCTGTCGCTTAAGGTCTTCAGGGTATCGTTGTTGCTCTTTTGTACGCGGTTTATCTGTTTGAGTTCGGCGATTGTCTTTTGATTGATGGTCATTGTCTGTTCGTTGAACTGTTTTTGCGCGTCTTTTAGCGTCGCGACTAATTGTTCTTTGTTGGTCTTGTTGTTGTTTTCTAAACTGTTCAAGGTCGTCTGAAAGGCTTGATTGACGTGTTGGCTGGTTTGTTCGATTTGTTGGAGCTGTTCGGTCAACTCGATTTGCTGTTTGCTCTGGAGTTGAATTTGTGTACCCTGATAGTTCCTGATTTCTTTCAAAGTCTGATTGAGAGCTATCAATTCGGGTTGTATCTGGTTTTCGAGTCTCTGATTGGGTGTCTCTTGGGTCTCTGGTACGTCTTTCCAACTCATGATAAATTGCCCCCTTTTCGTAAGCCGTGCCGAGTTTTTTCCCTCTGGCTTTATAATTCGTGCCTGTGAGTTGATAGGTAAGGTCTTTGCCTCGTTCCCAGACATCTATTGCTTTTTGCTTTAAATCGTCTCTAAACGTCTGAAAATCGTGTATAAGTTGATTAGACATAGTACTATCGACTGCTTGTCTAATTTGGTCTTTCCATGTCGGTTGTCCGCGATCTTGCATTTTGATTTCTGCCATAGAACGTTTTTCATACCGTTCAGGGTTAACTTGAGTCACGGCTAATCCATGTTCTTGCACAATTTCATCAGTATTATGGACTAACTTTTCTCGATATTCTTGCCAATTTCCATGCATTTTTTTCCCTGTTTCAAGGTCAATTGCACCAACCACCGCATGAATATGCAAGGCGCCAGTATCTGCATGTTCATACAACGCGACTTGCTGGTTTGGATAAGTTTTTTGATACACTTCTTTGGCAATATCGAGCGCTTTTTGTTGGTCATCTTCGTTTGTCGGGTCAAATTCTTTGGGGCTAAACGAGATACGGCTAGCATACGCCTGCGTTTTACCTTGATTGCCATACACTTCACGGACTTGTTTGAATTGACTTTTTGCGTAGTCAACATCAAGGTTTAGTCCGTCTTTTAAGACCGCTCGTTTTTCGGCGTAATTGACAAGACGTGACGCGCTGGCAGACCGTTTTATGTGAGTTGTTGCCATATTCGTGCCACCTCACTTTGCAGTTCCTGCAATGCTTGGGCAGGGATATTGCCCCCTTGATTGGCATGTTTGGTTAATTGATTAAGATTGCCCCCAATTTTTGCTAATTGACGGGTCAATTCTTGTGCTTCTTTTGCGCCAATCTTAGGGGCAACGATCCGTGCCCCTTGTGCCTTCTTTTTGACAAAAGCAGGCACGGATATATTTAAAGTTTTCGCTGACTGCGAAAGCTTTAAATAGTCCTGCTCGCTCACTCTAAAATTGATTTGCCGACTGTCTTTCCGATTGGGTTGTTTATCGGATAGAGAGCTAGCCATATTGTGTTGTTCGCTCACAAACCCCACCCCCCTTTGTTTTGCCTTTCAGGCAAGCGAATTGATTGATTAAGCTCGTGAAACCCTAAGGGTTTCTACTCACATAATAAATCAATTCGCGGGGGTTGGCAAGCAACCCGCATGCTAGCCACAAGACTACGTTTGTGGCAGATGCGGTGCTTGCAAGGGGGACAGCTAACGCTCCCCTTGACCCCCAAGTTCGCTGTGCAATGCCAAAATGGTTAGCCGATTGGCTAGCCATTTTGGCATTGCACAGCGTTTTTACTCAAAATTGCTAACGGAATTTGAGTAAAAAAGTCTTCCAGACGGGGGCTTTCGGCCGAATGATTTTGCATCATCAGCATGCTTTCGGCAGGAGCCTTTCAGGCGGAGTTTTGCGCAAACGGCGCAAGCTAATTTAGCTTGATCAAAAAAGCAGCAGTTGATTTAATCAACTGCTGCTAAATGAAATTAAAACTCTTCTAGTTTGTCTAAGTTATCTTCAGTTTTATCATTTTTTCGGTTTTAATATATCCTGAATTATTGTCGTGTTATTGGTTGCTATTTTTTCAGCATAAGAAAAAGACCATATTGCTACTCGTTTATAGCCATATGGTCTTTTATATTAGTCAGCGAATGGTGCTTTGCCTAGATAAGCACTGATCATCCAAATATTTTTATCGGTTTCATCCTTGAAGCCATTAAGCATATCTTGAGTTGGGAAGTCTTTTTCTTCGTCAGTAACTTCGATTCCTTTTTGGTATTGGTCACGTAGGTACTTGAATTGATCAACTAGCCGTTGCATGAATTCAGTCATCGTTAATTGATCAAAAGCGACTTTGTCATCTGGTAGGCCAGTATTTTCAATGAATTCGTGAGTTGTTGCCAGTGGGCTGCCGTTTAAAGCAATCAAGCGTTCTGCAATTTGATCGAGCTGTTCGCTTAGTTGATCGCCATATTCGTCCATCAGCGGATGGAGACGGAAGAAGTTTTCACCGCGCATATACCAGTGTGTTTGTTGAACGTTGACCTTTAATTGGCTGATATCGGCAATCAGTTGATTGAGTTGTGCTTTTGATTTTGGAAAGTCATAATTGTAAGTTGTCATAATGCCCCCTCTTCATAACTATTGATTACACCAATACTATAACAGTTGTGAAAGCGCTTTTCAAATCAAATACTTGTGGTCCATTGGCGGTATAAATCTTCGATAATTGCTACGGTGTGGCAGGTGAGTGTCGGCGTCATAACTGGGCTAGTCAGTTGATGTTGGTACCAGAGTTGATTAAAGTGCTGAATCTCAAAAACAAATTCGCTATTTTGAGTGACCTGTAACGAAGTGGCGTGGTCAGTATTATCATATAAAGTGGCACTGCTGGCCTTCCAGTAGTCAGGAATCACGATTTTACCATGACTGCCATAAATGATCATTCTGCTAGGTAGTGGTGTTTTGGCGGTGATGAATAGGTGGACTAAAATATTCTTTTCAGTCTGCAGGATCACATCACTTTGTTGATCAGCTGCTGGTGCCTGTCGCTGACAGAGGCCGTGATAACTAGTAAAGCGTTGCGCTAATAAGTATTGAATATAGTCTAACGGGTAGGCGGCGCTACCATGAAAAGCACCACCTGCGGCTGGTTACTATTCTCGAAGGGTAAATGGTCAACACCGCGTCGTCTATACCATTGATAAAGCAACTAAAATAGCCGAAATCTACTCATGTTGGGCCCATTATGAAAGTGGTGCTCTTGAAATGAGCGGTAAATCTAATTCCCGAAAAAACTAGTGATTTAATATGCGTTATAAATTATAATATCAAAATAAATACCCCCCCAACATATATAATATAGATGTTGGGGGGTATTCTTTCAATGTTTTCGAGGGGGTATTTTAATTATAGACCCTAAATTAAGGAATGTTTTAGTGACCACCTAGGATCATAGTTAACTCATAGCAAAACTCCTGGTATTTTACTTAGAAGTCAATAAATTAATTGGACTGTTTTACTGCGGCACTATATGGCGTTTTTTTATTAATGAACGTAGTTATTCAAACTTGTAACTAATTTTTTAATTTCGTCACGAACCTTACGGAATTCTTGTAGTTGTTCTTCTAAAGTTCCTGTGGCTTGCGCTGGGTCAGATAAAGGCCAGTGTAAACTCTTGGTTTGAGGGGGAAGCATAGGACATTTATCCTTGGCATCACCACATAAAGTAATAACTAAATCTGAAGTGTTCAAATAATTTAGATCAATTAATTTAGAGTAGTGGCTACTAATATCTACTCCATCTTCAGCCATAACTTTAACAGCATTTAGATTTAACCCATGAGTTTCAATCCCTGCACTCTCGATTTGAAACTCATTTGCCGGCAATATTTTTCTTGCATATCCTTCAGCCATTTGACTGCGACAAGAATTTCCTGTACATAAAAAATAAATTTTTTTCATTCTAAACCACCTATAATTTTAATTTGTATAACACCATGATACACCATAAACTTAAATGCAATGCTTCCATCAACATAGGTGTATAAGTGCTCCTATCCTAGTATTTGGTACATAAATTTCTGAACAGTTGTGCCATAATTAATAAAATAAGATAGGAGCATTCCAATGAAACGATATCAAGATGATTTTAAAGCCAGCATTGTGAAGATGCATCGTGAAGAGAAAAGATCTATTCGCTCGCTTTCCGAGGAATACGGTGTTTCTCCAGCCGCAATTCATAACTGGGTTAAAGGCGCTAAATCAGTTGAGCTAGAAGACGGTACGGAAGTAACGTCCAAAGAATTCAAACAACTTCAAAAGGAAAATCAGCGATTAAAGGAGGAACTTGAAATTTTAAAAGCTGCGGCGGTGTTACTGGGAAAGCATTAGGACGAATTAATTGCCTTGTCTTCATAGAAGATCAGTTATTGCGACACCGCTTATCAATTATTCTTTCGGCACTGAAATTACCGCGCAGCACCTATTACCATTGGAAAAGATATCAACCTAGTCAACACGAACGTGTTGATAATCAGCTCAAAGAAAAAATTAAATTGATTTGGGAAAATAATTATCGTGCCTATGGTTATCCACGAATAACGATGGTGCTTCGCAAGTCAGGTATCTGTGTTGGGTCAAAACGAATTTTACGATTAATGAGGGAAATGGAGATTCACTCTTTAATGAATCGGCGATTTAAAAAACCTGGCACTCATGTGGATCATTCACAACGCCCCAATTTAATCAAGCACCAGCCCAATGCAAGGATATGGCGTGCTGACATTACTTATTTGGAATTACGTCCAGGAACCTGGGTTTATCTCAGTTCTATTTACGAACCAAAGGTTCATCAAGTTCTTGCTTTCAAGATTGGTCGTCAGATGGAGGCGACGTTAGTTGTAGAAACGATTAATAAGGCGCTTGAATGTCATCAAAAGCCACAATATTTTCACTCTGACATGGGTTCACAGTACACCAGCAACGAAGTTGAAACTTTACTTGAACGGCATCAGATTAGCCACTCATACTCAAAACAAGGTTATCCTTATGATAATGGGCCAATTGAAGCTTTTCACTCATTGTTGAAGAGAGAGTTTGCCTTTCAAACAACTTTTTCCAATTTTGAGGACTTGGTAATCCGAACCTCAAATTACATCAGTTGGTTTAATTCCGACAGAATTAGAACGAGTGTTTAGAAAAAGATGTGCCATTTATTGATATAGGAACAGTTTTAAATATATATTGATATAAGCAAAAATTTAAAGTTGCTTACAATGTACATTATAGCTATTAAAAGCATTTACCGACTGGTACGACTAACTTAATATAAACATACTTAATGGTTAGAATAATAATCCAAAAATTAACCAAGGGGCAATAACTAAAATAAAAAAATTAACATAGTTGACTACGCCAATAAAATATACATACAAGAAAAATAAGTAATATGAAAAATACAAGTAGAAAAGAGTTAGTCAGTTACCGTTTCACCCATATGACTCTCTATTCGCTATGTGTTGTATATAGCATTTAATGAGGTATCTTTTAAGAAATTTTTGCCACGCACTGCAAATAATTAAACACAACTTAGATGACTTTCTATGATTTTTTAATTATGTAGATATGAATTACTTGTTTCATGAAAGGGTTTGCTGTGGTAAACTGAAAACATCAATTAAATACAAATGCAAAAAAAAGCCCCAAGAATTGGTGTTCTTGGAGATTGCTTTTTATAAGAAGTACCTTGTCGGGATTGGCGTCCCACTTGGTATGACTTGATGTGCACAACCACATCAAGATTTACTTTTAAGTATAACATATCTGGTAGCGGTGTAAAGTTTTTAGACAAGATATGGTTAGAAAAAAAGACAGGAAAATTCCTGGCAAAGACGATAATAACGGACTTTGTGGATCTTGATGAGAGAACCACAAAGCCTTTTTCTTTTGCCGGGGAGTAGTGTTAACCGATATCAAACAAGCGTATAACTCACGCAGCTAAAAAGAAGCCTAGGTGGACTCTAGGACGTTAAGTGAAGGTCCTTGCTGTGCGCTCCACGGACAGTGTAAACAAAGAAATGGAGAGGAAATGCTAATTAGTCCACGTTTGGATAGCTAATTAGGATTCGGTCACGGGTTGCGCCGTGATGAAGACATAAAGCCTGCGGAGAAGCTGGTTCAGTAATGAATCGAAGTCGGTAGTCCCCGGATTGTGTAAAGGGTTAAACAGTTACCTATATGAAAAAACGTCTCTAAACCATCATTAGAGACGTTTTTTAGTTGTTAATATCTTCATGTGTTAACAATATATAAACAACGTCAAAACACAACCGAATGGGTTGTAAGGGATAGCTTGCACGTAATCTACTGTGGCGAAAGTCAGTCGTTATGAGATGCACATAATGAAGCTCACCAATTGCCCCAATTAGGGGATTGTTGGTGAAATGTCGAGAGAGAGCTTTGCGAGCTGGTTATAACGATAGGATTTCAATTAGTCGTTTTGTTGTGAGGCATTGAGAGAGTTATGTGTTGTTAAAAAACAGGGCGGTATACATAAAAAATATTAGTTAGGCAAAAAAATATGTTAGAAGCCAAAATATGAACCCTGAGAGTAATCCTGTTGGTATAACAGCATACAAATAATTTTTTATTTCAAACCAGCTCATTTTTTTATGAGTTTGATTAATTTCAGTAGATAACCGACTAGCGACTTGGTCCATAGTCCCTTGAACGGTCTGGCTTAGGCTGTCGCTTAGGGTTTTCAACGTATTGTTGTTGTCCTGTTGGACGCTGTTTATCTTTTGCAGTTCGGCTATTGTCCTTTGATTGACGGTCTTTGTCTGCTCGTTGAAGTGGTTTTGCGCGTCTTTTAGCGTCGCGACTAATTGTTCTTTGTTGGTCTCGTTGTTGCTGTTTAAATCGTTCAATGTCTTCTGAAAGGCTTGATTGACGCGCTGACTGGCTTGTTCGATTTGTGTCAGTTGTTCGGTCAATTCGATTTGTTGCTTGCTTTGTAGTTGAATTTGCGTGCCCTGATAGTTCCTGATTTCTTTCATGGTCTGATTGAGTGCTATCAGGTTGGTTTGTATCTGGTTTTCGGGTCTCTGATTGGGTGTCTCTTTGGTCTCTGGTACGTCTTTCCAACTCATTGTAAATTGCCTCCTTTTGGTAAGCTGTGCCGAGTTTGTTACCACGTGCTTTATAATTCGTGCCTGTGAGATGATAGGTAAGGTCTTTTCCTCGTTCCCATACATCTATCGCCTTTTGCTTTAAATCGTCTCTAAACGTCTGAAAATCGCGAATAAGGGGATTAGACATGGTGCTGTCAACGGCTTGTCTGATTTGGTCTTTCCATGTGGGTTGCCCACGATCATGCATTTTAATTTCTGCCATAGAACGTTTTTCATAGCGTTCAGGGTCAACTTTCGTAACCTCAAGCCCATGTTTTTGTACGATTTCATCGGTATTATGGACTAATTTTTCGCGGTATTCTTGCCAGTTACCGTGCATTTTTTTCCCTGTTTCTAAGTCGATTGCCCCAATGACGGCATGAATGTGTAAAGCGTCCGTGTCGGCATGTTCGTATAAAGCGACTTGCTGATTAGGGTAGGTTTTTTGATACACTTCTTTGGCAATATCGAGCGCTTTTTGTTGGTCATATTCGTTTGTCGGGTCAAATTCTTCGGGACTAAACGAGATACGGCTAGCATACGCCTGCGTCTTGCCTTGATTGCCATACACTTCACGGACTTGTTTGAATTGACTTTTTGCGTAGTCAACATCAAGGTTTAGTCCGTCTTTTAAGACCGCTCGTTTTTCGGCGTAATTGACAAGACGTGACGCGCTGGCAGACCGTTTTATGTGAGTTGTTGCCATATTCGTGCCACCTCACTTTGCAGTTCCTGCAATGCTTGGGCGGGAACGTTGCCCCCTTGATTGGCGTGTTTGGCTAACTGATTGAGATTACCCCCAATTTTTGCTAATTGACGGGATAATTCTTGGGCTTCTTTTGCGCCAATCTTAGGGGCAACGATCCGCGCCCCTTGTGCCTTCTTTTTGACAAAAGCAGGCACGGACATATTCAAAGTTTTCGCAGATTGCGAAAGCTTTGAATAGTTCTGCTCGCTCACTCTAAAATTGATTTGTCGACTTTCTTTTCGATTAGGTTGTTTCTCCGAATAAGTGCTAGCCATATTGTGTTGTTCGCTCACAAACCCCACCCCCTTTGTTTTGCCTTTCAGGCAAGTGAATTGATTGATTAAGCTCGTGAAAACCTTAGGTTTTCTACTCACATAATAAATCAATTCACGGGGTTTGGGCACCATTTTTCCGCCCAGAATTTCTGAACCGTTTTAATGGAATCGTGGAATTTTCACATCTGACTAAGCAAGACTTAAGTCAAATTGTCGATTTGCTGTTGGCGGATGTACAAAAAACGTTAGCCAAAAAATCCATCAAACTTGAGGTAACTAAAGCGGCCAAAGATTGGCTGATGGAACAAGGCTATGATGAAGCAATGGGTGCGCGGCCATTACGGCGAGTAATTGAACAACAAATTCGTGATAAGGTAACGGATTTCTACCTTGACCACTTAGATGTCAAAAACTTGAAGGCTGATTTAGTGGATGGTGAAATTGTGATATCGGCAGCTTAGCTTAAATCAGTGTTCATAAATAACTTTATGTAAGAGGAGATTTATTGGGAAGGAGATCGCTTGATAGATCTCCTTTTTTCGTTGATTTTCACCATTTGATATTAATCTATTGAGTAATATGGGTAGCGTCAAGAATCTTGTGTAAATGAAATGCCTCCGTACATATAATATGTGGTTAATTTAATAAAGGATGCTTCCAGGGTGTCCTGAAGTCTTTTAAATCCGCGATGGATTCGCTTCATGGACTTCTCATTGTAGACATTAAACTGAGAAATCAGGAATCGATTGAGTGAATCTTCCGTTGGAAATTGTTCTTTGTGGTTGGTGTTGCGTTTGAGATTGTTGTTAAAGTTCTCAATCGAGTTGGTTGAATACAATGAACCGCGAATAGCTGGTGGGAAACCCAGGAAAGTGAGCAGATTCGGCATTTTAAGCAGATTTTTGATTAACTTGGGATAGGTCTGATGCCCCAGTTGTTGACGAAGTCATGAAATTTTGGTTCGGCTTCTTGCCGATTAGTAGCCCGATGAACTTGTTTAAAGTCATTGATAACGGCCTTCCGGTCTTTAACCCGATAATTGGTCCATTTTATCTGCCTCCTTTTTATCACATGTTTTTGATTAGTTCATTAAGAAATTTAGAAGCAGATTTAAAATTATGTTCTTTTGCTAAAGCGTCAAGTCTCGTTCTGACACTTGGTTGAAGTGAAAATGTATAATTTTTTGTTCGTTCATCTTCATCTGCATCATTAAATACAGGAATTACTAATTTATCTTTGGGTTCAATTTGCTCTGTTTTTTGTAGAGCTTGTTTTATTTGTTTATTCTCTGGGTTAAATGCCATATCCAATTCTCCTTTATACTTAATATGCATACGTACTAAGTATACATATGTTTAATAAATATATCTATTGTCTATAATCTATTAGTAATTTCTTGGAATGTTTTATCAATATTATCAAAAAATTCACGTTGATTAATATATGTCTTATGATCAAGAGCCATTGTTGATAACGACGTTTTATCAAGTGTAGAACGATTGAATAATTCTTTTTCTGGAACTGTTGCAAGGACGTTAGGGTCATCTTTTAATGCTTCTAGCAGTTCGTGGGAAGATTTAGTATTATGTTTAATCATGTTAGCAATAAAAAATAACTTAGCAGTTACATAAGATTGTCTACTAGAATAATCTATTGCTTCTTTTTGTAATTCGTTTATGCGTTCTTCTAAATTAAATTTTGCATTGTAGCCATGTTCACTAGGTGTAATTGGGCTAAGTATAGCGTTACTAATAATCACTGCATTTTTGGTTGCCGTAGAAAAATCAGGATGACTATCCAAAATAATATAATCAAAGCGTTCTAAATTCAAACGATCATAGTTATCTGATAACCACATGTATAGCAACATATTTTTATTTGTTTTATTTTCAAGATCTCTTTCAATATCATCTAAGTGCATATCTCCAGCAATTAAACTAATATTGTCTTTGATTTCATGTATTTTCACTTTACCTCTTCCTAAAAAGATATTTCCGACAGTTTCTGCACTATCATAAATTCCATAGGTTTGAGTTAAATTACTTTGATGATCTAAGTCGACAAACAAGACGTTATTGTTGTGGGAAGCTAACCACTCACCATAATTAAAGGTAAGTGTTGTTTTGCCAACGCCACCCTTTATGGCTGAAAACGTAATAATCTTCATCATTAATCCTCCTCATACGCATTAAGTATGTTTAATATTTATCCTTATAAGTATAATATCATAGCATAATGATGTTTACAATTAATACGCATAATTTATATTTATACGTATAATTATAAGGGCTAAATATCTTTGAATCGCCTTTGTTGTGTACGTTCGCTAATGCCTGTCTTTCTAGCAATCATTTTGTAAGTCATGCCTTGTTGGCGCAACTCATAAGCTAAACGTATTTGTTCATCTGTGTAGGTTTGTGGGCGTCCCTCATGAAAATAGGGGTCATGTGTTTTAGCGTATATTTTACCCTCTTGGGTTCGTGTCACAATCATGTCTCGTTCAAATTGGGCAAAGGCACTAAAAATAGTAAAAATTAATTGCCCTGTGGGCGTGTTATCAATTAGTCCCATGTTCAGAATATTAACCTTGATGTTACGTTTAAATAGGACTTGGATGATATCAAGGGCTTCTCTAGTATTGCGTGCGAAGCGATCTAATTTTGTCACAATCAATGTATCATTTGCTTTTAGTTCATTCAGCAATTTATTAAATTCAGGGCGTTCAGTCGTTGTACCAGTAAACTTTTCTTGATAGATTATTTCAGCGCCTGAATTTTTTAAGCGCTCAATTTGATTTTCTAGTTTTTGATCTGTGGTGCTCACTCTGGCGTAACCATATTTCATCTTATGTCTCCAATCTGATTTATATAGCAATTTTGATATTTCTGCAGTAAAAAAGGCATGCACTTATGTCATTAAGTTATGACGAATTCTAACGCCTTTAATTATAAGGCACAAAAAAATGTGACACAACTGTTAGGTTCTGGCGTTGTCGGAATGGGACACCATTATTTTTGGGAAGGCGATCATTCAGTTTGGCTCGCTTTGGGGGCAAGTTTTTCTGCGCTGGAAATTGTCCCACTCTGCTTGCTGGTTTGGGAAGCCTACACACATTACCGTGTCTACCGAGATACACAGAAGGTATTTCCTTACAAAGGGACTTTTATCTTCTTGATGTGGACGGGAATTTGGAATGCAGTTGGTGCCGGCGCACTTGGTTTCTTGATTAACGCGCCTGCAATCAATTATTTTGAACATGGTACGCAATGGACTGCCGCCCACGCCCATGCCTCGATAGCTGGTGTTTATGGCATGTTCTCGATCGCAATTATGCTCTATACATTGCGAAATGTGACTAAGAAACAATTTTGGACTAAAAAAATGGAAAAGGCCGTTAGCTGGGTCGCCTGGCTGACCAACATTGGTCTTGCCGGAATGGTGTTCATTACGTTATTACCAATGGGCCAAATTCAATTAATCGATGCGCTAAAACACGGTTATTGGCACGCTCGGCTGCTCAGTTTCTATCACCAACCAGTCATGGCGGGTCTGCTGTGGGCACGAATGGTACCGGATTTAATCTTTACGGCTGGTGTGGTGGTTCTACTGGTTATTGTCGTCAGGGCCTTCTTTAACCTGAAAAAAGATGATAATCGGGCTGCCACTAAAGCGCTAGAAAAATTGGCTGCAGAAGATGAACGTGAAGACGCAGCTGAATTAAAGAACGACTATTAAGAGACGGCGACAGGCAATTTGATCTCAGAACAAAAAGAAGCGCAGTTATTCGATTGAATAGCTGCGCTTCTTTTTGTTAGCCGGCAAAATCAGCCATTTGTTCCAAGTTTTATCAATCTGAACGGTGTATTAAAACTGTCATTAACCAGATTAAAAGAAGAAATCACTACTTTGAAATAGCTACCGCTTGAACTAAGGCCTAGCGTACTGATTACCCCTTTGAGCCCGAGTTGCCCCGCTGGCACTTTCTTGAGAAGCACTTTCATATTGATAGTTATTTGGGTTCTTGACTTCGGAATAGTATTTATCACTATCAGAGACAAATACCATGCCGCTGGCGGCCACCGTCCAGGAGCCATTTGCTGTCATCGTACCAGTTGTTGGGCCGGTACTTTGATGTGAGTTGGAAGCCTCAGTGGTATTTGATGAGGTCGATTGCCGCGATGAAGCGGAACTTGAATTGCGGTGTCGATATGGCTTGGCGTTATTACGACCATCGCTGTAATCAATCTTAATCCCTTCAGCATCATTAATGACCACAATTTGCGTATTTAAAACTTTATCTGAGGAACGGACGTCAACCACTGAACCCCGGGGCATTGTTTCACTTTTTTGGTAGAGTGGGGTGGTTTGATAATAAATGACGTGGCGGGTATTGGGATTATCTTTCCAGTAGCTCTCTGCGGCTTCCTCTGCCGCCCGCATGCCACCATTTTGGTCGGCACCGACATTTTGTGGTCGGGTTCCGGTTGTGAAGTTGTTCGTCGATGTATACGATTTGGCGCCCAGCAAACTTGCTCAGAAGTCAATAAATTGGACTATTTTTATTCAGTTACTTAGGCAACATTTGAGATACGATTGCGATTATAAAAATTGATATACCAACCAATGGCTGCTTGGACTTGCGTTAATGTTTCGTATGTCTTAAAATACACCTCTTCACATTTCAATATTGAATGAAATACTTCCATACGGCCATTATCGTATGGATGTCCTTTGAGTGAATATGAATGTTTCAAGCCATAATTTTGACATTTAATATTAAATTCAGCACTCGTGTATTGTGACCCCATATCTGAATGAATAATTACTGGCTTTCGATGCTTATCTAAAGCCATCTGTAAGGCACTTGTGGCTAGCTCGGCTCATTATATCGCCAAATTTTATAGCCCAATACTTTTCTCTTCTCAGGATCCAAAACGTCGCTAAATAGACCCATCTGTGATTAGTCAACTGAATATAAGTGATATCTGTTTGCCAAACACCGCTCAAATCATGCAAGTGTCTAATCAGATTGGGTTTTTGATCAACCGTCACAACAGTTTTGGGTTTGCGATAACGTTTTTGCATGCGGGATTTAATCCCTAATTCACGCATCAATTTGAGTGTCATATACTCAGATACTTTCGGACCGTCGGTTTGTTAACTATAAGCAGCAATACGACGATAACCATAAAATTTAAAGGTTTTCCAAACGTCTAAAATATAAGGTTTCAGGGATTTTCTACGCTTTTCTTGTCGACTGGGCTGCCAATGGCGCCAGTTGTAATAGGTACTAGGTTTGATTTTAAGTGCACTTAAAATACGCACAAGCGCGTAGCCCTGCGCTAAAAATTGATTAACGAGCGGCAATCCCACATTACGGACTATTTTTGTATACTAAGATGGCCGCTCGCTTTAAAATCTTGTGAATAACGAATTGACATAAAAATACTCCTATACTTTCATTTTACGGACTGAATAAAAATAGTCCATTTTTTAGTATAAGAGCAGTGATCATCGATTGGACAGAATTAACCCAATTAGCACGTCCTATTTTAGCACCTGTGCAGTAAAAATTTACACAGATGGATGAATTAGCTATTACGGCTCTCGTTGATCACATACAACACCGCATACCGTAACCTTTACCGATATCACACTCAAGCAGGGCAATACGGTGGCAAATGTTAATTAAAACAACAAAAGAGTGTCAGTGTTTTTATACACTGACACTCTTTTTAGTTCTCTATTGCATTTTAGCTTCAATATTTGCTAAGGTCACTTCTGAAGTAGACTCAAAATTCAAGTCCGCTCCAGACAAAACATCGGCATTACCAATGGCTAGTGATGTCTCATCTGCCCCATTGATTGAGACAATACCAGCAGCTGAATCTTCCAATCCAATAACATTTTCTGGATTTAAATGTAAGACTTCCGCAGCACGAACGAAGATTTCAGGATCAGGTTTTCCCTTTGTCAAAGTGGCGGGATCAACAATGCCAACAAAATACTTGGTTAATCCCAAATGATCTAGAATCATTGGTGCGTTTTTAGAAGCTGATGCCACCGACATTGTATAGCCGGCCGCCTTAGCTGATTGAATGAAATCTTTCATGCCAGGTAAAATATCATCTTCAGTCAATGTTGAAATGAGTTGTTGATAATTATGATTTTTCTTTTCTGCTAATGCTTCTTTATCTGCTTGAGAAAAATCATCGGCATGATCCCCAGCATCCAAAATCATTTGTAAGGAAGCCATGCGACTGATGCCCTTCAAACCTTCAGCCAATTCTGGTGTCCAAGTTGTGCCAACCTCATCAGCCGTTTGATGCCAAGCTTCACCATGAAAGCGCGCCGTGTCAGCAATAACCCCATCTAAATCAAAGGCAAAACCTTTAATATCTGAAAATTTAGCCATTTTTATTTATCCTCGCTTTTTTTAATTTGGTAAGTTACAGTATATGTTTTTGTTTCATTTGCTGGCAAAACAATATCACCAAAGCCTTCATGATTAACCGCATCAGGCAAGGTCTGCATCTCAATAGCAAGCGCTGTTTTAATGTCACTGCTATCATCAGGATTGGCAGTGAATACAACCACACCATTGCGATCTGAATCCACTGTCAAGGTCAAACTTTCATCGGGTGAAGTTAGTCCTACTCCCTCCCCTTGACGGCTGGGATCTAATACCCAAGCATCATCGTAATGCTCTTGTCCCAAGGCATGCAAATGCGCAAAATCAAATTTTGTATTTTGATTATCAATCACGTTACCGGTTGGAATCGCGTGATTATCAACTTCAAGATGTTGATGTGATGCAATTTGTAATTTATGCTGACTGATATCTTGATCCTTACCAACTAAATTAAAGTAGACATGCGTCATTGGATTGAACAATGTATTCTCGGTTGAAACGCCACTAAATATAATGTCTAAACGATCTTCATCGTCCAATCGATAGGTCACTTGGGCAGCTAATTGTCCGGCGAATTCATCATCAAAAGTACGTGTGAAATTAATTTCCGCCGCTGTACCCAAATTTCTTGCTTCACCGTGCCAATTAACCACATCAAAGCCATTGATGCCAGAGTGTAAAACATTGCCATGATCATTTGGCGTTAATGTAAAATGTGCCCCATTAATATCATAATCAGTTTTTGATAGACGACCACCAACACGACCAATTGTATTTCCAAAATGGAATGGATTATCTAAATACGCGGCTAAATCATCAAATTGGACTAACAATTCTTGTTTGACACCATCACGTTCAACGTAAAACGATTGCCAAGTTGCTCCGTACGAAATCGCAGTAATCTGTGTGTGTTTAATATTTTCTAGGGTAAACGCCGTCACGATTTTTCCGTCAGGTAATTGTCCAAAATCCTTCTCTACTACTTTCATGATATCCTTTCCCGCTATACAGCAAATGAGCGATTTCTCGCTCATCATCAGGCTTATTACTTTGTCAATTCGACATCTTTTCCTAATAGGTCAATCACTAATGGTTCACCTGAAATCAAGTCAACATGTGCACCTTGACCATCAACTGACACTTCCAAAACATGACCTCGGAATACCAAACGGAAAGCATATTTTGTCCAATTCTTTGGCAAGAATGGCCTCAAGTGGAGTTTACCATCACGCACACGCATGCCGGCAAATCCTTGCACAATCGCTAACCATGAACCTGTCATAGCGGTTATATGCAAACCATCTGACGTATCATTATTATAATTATCTAAGTCCAAACGGGCCGCACGTTCGTACATTTCAACTGCTTTATCTTCCATTTGTAAGTCAGCAGCCAAAATTGAGTGAACAGATGGCGACAATGATGACTCATGCACTGTCAATGGTTCATAGAATTCAAAGTTGTTACGCTTTTCTTCTTCAGTAAACGCATCTGGGAAATAGAACATGGCATGTAATGTATCAGATTGCTTAATATATGGCGAGCGCAAAATGCGATCCCATGACCAGTTTTGGTTAATTGGACGAATGTCTTGTGGCATATCAGCGATTGGTGTCAAATCTTTATCCAAAAATGTATCATGTTGAACAAAGATATGCTTTTTACCTATCTTGGTATCAACATTAGCCTCTGGCAAATACATCTTATCAACAATTTCTTGCCACTTTGCTAATTCTTCATCTGTCAAAGCCAACTTAGCTTTTTCGTCAGCATGAATTTCATCGTAGTGTTCAAGGGAGTATTGCAAAACCCATTTTGCCATCCAATTTGTATAGAAATTGTTATTAACATTGTTTTCATACTCGTTGGGACCCGTGACACCATGAATCATGTACTTATCGTTTCGGGCAGAATAGTGGACACGATCTGCCCAGAAGCGTGCGATATTATACAAAACTTGTGCGCCGTCACCGTCAAGCCATGAGTGATCTCCCGTGATGTTTGTATAATTATAAATCGCATAAGCAATTGTCGAATTACGGTGAATTTCTTCAAAAGTAATTTCCCACTCGTTGTGTGACTCAATACCATCAAAGGTCACCATTGGGTACAAAGCACCTTTTAAGCCTTGTTCTTTGGCATTGTGGAATGCACCATCCAACTGATCAAAACGATATTGTAGCAATGAACGGGTCACAGACGGATCAGCAACACCAAGGTAAACAGGAATAGCAAATGCTTCGGTGTCCCAATACGTGGCACCACCGTACTTCTCGCCAGTGAAACCTTTTGGTCCGATATTCAAACGTGGATCATTACCATAGTAAGTTGAGAATAACTGGAATAGGTTGAAGCGAATACCCTGCTGCGCCGCATCATCTCCTTCAATTTGAACATCAGCTTTTTCCCAACGATTAGCCCATTCTTGCGCGTGTGCTGTATAGATATCGTCGTATGTTTGTGTGGCAAGATTCGCAGTTAGTGTCTCGCCTGTTTTAATCGCTTGAGCTAGGCTATCATAATCACGCGAAGTTGTCACAATCACGCGCTTTTCAAAACTAACTGAACTTTTGGCTGGTACTTCGATGTCAAAGTTATCAGTCACTTCTTTTTCAGAGCGGTTCACACCATGCTTTTCACCGCCAACAAAGCTCTGACGGGCAACAACTGTAAATTGTGGCACACCAAACAGATTTTCAATCGTTTGCGTAGCGATAAACGATGAATTAGTCTCATTACCTGCATCCAAAACTTGCCAAAACTTTTCATCATAATTTGAATCTTCATTGACGACGTCAGCATCAATACTAGCATCAAAACGAATTTTGTGCGCTTGTCCATCAGCAGATGACAAGTCATAGTGAATATCTGCCAATTCCTTAACTGCTGCTGAAACTAAGCGCGTGATTTTAAACGTTACGCCAAACACAGTAAACGTTCGATTCAAAACACCATTTTTCATATCCAATGATACTTCAAAATCAGTCACATCATTCTTAGCTAGATCAACTTGATTGCCATCAACGTAAATGTCTGCTTTGACATAGTTTAGCGCATTGATAGCTTTTCCAAAGTAAAGCGGATAACCATTTTTCCACCAACCAACACGTGTTTTATCTGGGAACCAAACACCACCAACGTAAATTCCTTGATGTGTGTCACCGGAATAGACTTCTTCAAACATGCCACGCATGCCCATGTATTCGTTGCCCAAACTCGTCATAGATTCTTGGAGACGTTTATCTTCGGGATTTAAATCATGTGACGTAACTGTCCAAGGATCAACTTCAAAAATTCGTTTCATAAAGATTTCTACCTCTTCAATTTTTCTAATGCTTAGCTTCAGCGCTAATATCTACGACGACCGGTCGCACATATTAACGCCGAAGCGTTAGCCATTATTGTGCATCTACTGGATTACTGTGAATTTCATTGATAAATCCAACACTAACAGCACCAATTAACATTAAGATTCCGGATACTAAGATCATTGATGGGAAATGTGAACCAAGTGCTGGGAATAGTGCAAAACTAGCAACTGAGGCTACAATTTGCGGCAAGCAAATTGAACCGTTAAACAATCCTAGATAAGTCCCCATGTGATCACCGGGCAATGCGTTGGTTACCATAATGAATGGGTATGTCATCATACCTGCCCATGAAATACCGATTAAAATAAATGAGCCAATCAACAAATACTGTGAATGAATAAAGAACACTGATATGAACCCAATTGCCCCCAAAAATAGCGACAAAGCATAACCTGTTTTGTTTTTGTTTGCTGGAATCTTTGATAATACTAGCGACCACACAACGGCTGCAATAGCATAAACCGCTGACACGATACCAAACCAGTTTCCACCATTTTGGTAGCCAGCCGTTGTTGGATCAGTTGCATGGAAAATATTGTCTGCCACAGCACCAGTACCGTAGGTCCACAAATATTGGAATGCCATCCAGCAGAAGAACTGAGTCAAAGTAACCATCCAGAATGTTTTTGGTGCATGCTTTAACAAAGTTAAGAAACCACCTTCACCATCATTTGGTGTGTTCAAAGCATAGCCATGATATAACTCATAAGTGGCATCATCATATTCTTTTACGTTAAAGACCGCAATCAGTGAAAAGACAACTAAGATGATTGCACCAACATAGAATGAAATAGTTACAGATGCTGGCACTTGACCCTTAGGCGCTGTGTTAGAAACACCAATCACTGTCAGCAAGAATGGGAAAATAGTTGCCAACACAGATCCTGTATTAGATAAGAAACTTTGAATTGAGTATGCGTATGACTTTTGGTCTTCATTAACCATATCACCAACAACCATCTTGAAGGGCTGCATCGCAACGTTAGAGCTCAAATCCATGAACAAAATTGTGGTAGCCCCAAACCATAACCCAGCAGTAGTTGAAAAACCAAAACTACCTGAGTTAGGCAACAAGAACATTACGATAACTGACACAAGAGCGCCAGCCAATAAATAAGGCATACGACGACCAAAATGTTTTGTCCATGTGCGATCTGAAAAATAACCAACTAGTGGTTGAACAAACAACCCTGCCAATGGTGGTAGGATGAAGAAAAACCCTAACTTAGTGGGATCAGCACCCAAAGTCTGAAAAATACGTCCCATTTGGGAACTCTGCAATGAAAATGCCATCTGCACACCCAAAAATCCAAAACTCAGCATCCAAATGGTGCTTAGCGGCAGGTTTGGCAACCCCTGCCCTTTTTTCTTATCTACCATCATTACTTCCTCCAAAATTTTTTTGAAACATAACTGATTTGCTCTAATCATGCCCATCTATATGAACAATTCGTGATGAAACTGTTTTTTTAGAAATCAGGAACATGTTCTGAACACCAATATACGTAACCGTTTATAGCATAGAACATTTGGATAATTAATGGAAGCGCTTGCACAATGTTAACGATAACATTATGCAAATTTATTGTTTATCGAACAGCTATAGCTGCTGAAATGTTGGTATTTCCTAATTCTATCGTTTTTTGATTCAATTTAAGAAATAATTTGTGCGACAATTTTTTCAACAATTAAGACAAACGCTTGTCTTATGGGTGTTTAATTTCGGCTGAACCGCACTTAGCACAACAAGTGCAATCTAATTGCTCGCACGGATAATCGTAGTCGGCAATTAGAAATTGTGCATTAAGTTCAATACTAATCTAACGATAAAACAATATAATAAATATCACGATATCCCTGCCAGCACATATATTCAGTCGTTTATTCAATGCCTGCTCGATTATTCACGTCAATAGATTGTGTCTCTGCCGTAATATCTAAGCTAATTTTCAGTGTCTAACCTTTTTGTTGTAAATTATAGCTAATCGAATCAATAATTCGGTTCAACTGTTGTAACATCTTCTAAAAGTAGGAAACGAATGGCATAATAGCGTTGGTTGACTAATGACCGTACGACTTGATTTGGCAGATAGTCAACGGTCTTTTTTTTATTGCATGTTGTACTCGCACCATCAGTTCAGGTGATACTTGATCTGGATGATTAATTACATGGCTAAGTGTCATTTTTGAGACATGCGCCTTTTGCTCCTATCCTAGTATTTGGTACATAAATTTCTGAACAGTCATGCCATAATTAATAAAATAAGATAGGAGCATTCCAATGAAACGATATCAAGATGATTTTAAAGCCAGCATTGTGAAGATGCATCGTGAAGAGAAAAGATCTATTTGCTCGCTTTCCGAGGAATACGGTGTTTCTCCAGCCGCAATTCATAACTGGGTTAAAGGCGCTAAATCAGTTGAGCTAGAAGACGGTACTGAAGTAACGTCCAAAGAATTCAAACAACTTCAAAAGGAAAATCAGCGATTAAAGGAGGAACTTGAAATTTTAAAAGCTGCGGCGGTGTTACTGGGAAAGCATTAGGACGAATTAATTGCCTTGTCTTCATAGAAGATCAGTTATTGCGACACCGCTTATCAATTATTCTTTCGGCACTGAAATTACCGCGCAGCACCTATTACCATTGGAAAAGATATCAACCTAGTTAACACGAACGTGTTGATAATCAGCTCAAAGAAAAAATTAAATTGATTTGGGAAAATAATTATCGTGCCTATGGTTATCCACGAATAACGATGGTGCTTCGCAAGTCAGGCATCTGTGTTGGGTCAAAACGAATTTTACGATTAATGAGGGAAATGGAGATTCACTCTTTAATGAATCGGCGATTTAAAAAACCTGGCACTCATGTGGATCATTCACAACGCCCCAATTTAATCAAGCACCAGCCCAATGCAATGATATGGCGTGCTGACATTACTTATTTGGAATTACGTCCAGGAACCTGGGTTTATCTCAGTTCTATTTACGAACCAAAGGTTCATCAAGTTCTTGCTTTCAAGATTGGCCGTCAGATGGAGGCGACGTTAGTTGTAGAAACGATTAATAAGGCGCTTGAATGTCATCAAAAGCCACAATATTTTTACTCTGACATGGGTTCACAGTACACCAGCAACGAAGTTGAAACTTTACTTGAACGGCATCAGATTAGCCACTCATACTCAAAACAAGGTTATCCATTATGATAATGGGCCAATTGAAGCTTTTCACTCATTGTTGAAGAGAGAGTTTGCCTTTCAAACAACTTTTTCCAATTTTGAGGACTTAGTAATCCAAACCTCAAATTACATCAGTTGGTTTAATTCCGACAGAATTAGAACGAGTGTTTAGAAAAAGATGTGCCATTTATTGATATAGGAACATCAGGTTGGTAAGCATTTATTGATATTATAAAAAATTTGGCTGCTTTTTTGTATTCAGAATATCTCGCCAGTGATCATATAACTGATTAACCGTTACGCCCGAATAATCTATGAGATAGTCCCATTCTTCACTCTTTAGCTTGTCAATTACAGCTTGTTAAAATTTATATTCCGCCATTTAACTATTATTCTTTTCTTTTTTTGTTGTAACTATTTACCAAAACGCCACCACTTTTCTTGATTGATTTAAGTAAAGCGTGTTGGCTTGCCTTTTTTATCATGAATAAAGGTTATGCTTGTTACAAGGCCATTTAAATAATGTTATAAAAACTAATGGACAATAAATTTGTGTTAAAAGAATTGAATTATATATAATTGATTGAGGGGGATCAGAGTATGAAAATATCAGAATATTGTTGTAATAATCTTGTACAAAAAATAACATCCAAATTGGGAATTAGATTCAAAAATTATTTCTAAATAATTTTAATTACTTAATTATTTTAGATCCTGATTTGTGATTCGATCACATAATTAAATTATTGAATAGCAAGGTGAATAATGAAACATTTTAGTAATATTATTATTGGATTTGGAAAAGCGGGTAAAACACTTGCAGGAACACTTGCAAAGCACGGTGAAGAAGTATTAATTATTGAAAAAGATCCCAACATGTATGGCGGAACTTGTATCAATGTATGCACAATTCGGTAGCCATGTGACTATCATTGATAAATCATCTAAGATTTTAGGACACTTTGAGCCTGAAATTGCCGAACAAGCTAAAAATGATTTAGAGGAGGATGGTGTATCCTTTTTGTTAGAAAGCAACTTAACTGGTGTAAATGATACACTAAATGGTGTTACATTAACTATAAGCACACCCAAAGGGATTAAAAATATACAGGCCGATGGGTTATTAGTTGCTACGGGACGTAAAGCTAATGTGACCGATTTGCACCTAGAAAGAACTAGTATTAAAACAGGTAGTCACGGTGAAATTTTAGTCAATGATATACTGGAAACAGATGCTAAAGATGTCTATGCTTTAGGTGATGTTACCGGCGGGCCACAATTCACGTATATTTCGTTAGATGATTGGCGTATTATGGCTAATCATCTATATGGCGATAAGACACGAAGTCGTTTAAATCGACCAGTATTTGCGAATACTATTTTTCTAAATCCGGCTATTAGTAGTGTCGGAAAAACAGAGGCGCAGCTGAATGAGGCAGGCGTTGATTATAAAGTACTGAAGATGCCAGCAGCTAGTGTTCCTAAGACACAAGTAATTGGTAATCCAAGAGGTAACTATAAAGCATTAATAGATCCACAGACACATCAAATTTTGGGTACAACTATTTATGCTGAGGAATCATTTGAGACGATTAATATTATTAGTCTAGCGATGCAAAATCATCTTTCAGCTGAGACTTTGCGCGATCAAATATACACGCATCCAACAATGACGGAAGCATTAAATGATTTGTTTGATCAAATTTAATAAATCATTTATAACAAATTAAAACAAAAATACTCAAGGTCTTATCTAAATGCCTAACTTTTTTATGGCACTTCAGTATACCCTAGTGGTTTTTTGTTTTGGTACATGATACATTGCACCAATGGGTCACGCCGTGACATGGCAATTTATCATTGTATGATCACCTTCAGTGAGAGCATGTCATGCAGAACGCTATCCTCTGGGGCAAGCTGGTGTGAGATTAACCACATAAAATACAACGAAAAAAGATGATCTTATACTTAAAAAATGGACAATTTATAGATAACGATTAATTAGGAGGAAAACGGTATGGCAAACCATAATCATCATAGTCATGTAGATTGTATACGTTTAGTGCCGATTTTCAATCATCTCAATGATGAACAAATGCATCTAATTGCTCAATCAGCGCATGAAGTACAATACGTAAAGAATGAGCTATTATTTAGGTTTGGTGATAAAGATGACACATTATATATCATAAACAATGGACGTGTACGTATTTATAGCCTAAGTGAGTCTGGTCGTGAGCAAACTATACGCATCCTACATCCTGGTGATTTTATGGGGGAAGTTGCTATTTTACAGACTGAAAGTTATCATTCGAATTATGCTGAAGCAATATCGGAAACAAGTATTTGTAGGATTCATAAAAAGAATTTAGATCAATATTTAGATCGCTATCCAGAAATCATGCGACGAATATTATCGGATATTACAAAACGGCTACAGTTATCAGAAAAACAGACTGTGCAAGTCAGTACTGAACCTGTTGAAGCTCGAATTATTGATTTTCTATCAGAAAATGTTGAAGATGAAAAAAACCATACTTATGTGACTTTACCCATGTCAAAAAAAGATTTGGCTACTTACCTGGGGACAACTCCAGAAACAATAAGCCGTAAGTTCTCATCATTGGAAGAGAGAGGTCTAATTAAACGGCATACCCAAAAATGTGTTGAGATATTTGATTTAGATGCATTATTATTTGTATCAAGTTAAGTCGATTTATACTTAAAAATAAGGATATCGTTTTAAATGATGAACATGGCGGTACACAGTTCATCGTCACTAACCTAAGTCTTCCACAAAAAGACATCGTCCGTGTTTACCGCAAGCGCGCATGTGGATCTCAGTAATTGCATCAAACTTGATGCGGTTGATGAAGAGTATTGCGTTGGACGACCAGCAACAGTCGTGGACAATCAATACCTTTCGAGACCGTTTATTAAAAATCGGTGGACGTGTGTACTAAGCACGCCCGCAAGGTGATTTTGACGTTAGATAGCCGCATCCAAGAACAATTCGATGGTCTGTTCTGGCGAGCTTGGGAACGACTAAATGCTTTGTGGCAATAAAATAACGAAGTAGATTTTCAAAAAAATAGCAAAATCTGGCTGGATTTAGTGTTCCTATTTTTCTCAAAAAACGCTCAATCGAAAAAATACCCTGAAACTGTGCCAAGGTACTGGCAGTTTCAAGGTGTTTTATCGTATTTTACTGATTTAGCTGTGGTTAAAAATTTAGTGCATGAATAATCCGGGTTTTATTTGTTTCGTTTTTGAAACATTTTTAATCCGATGTGAAATTACCGATAATTGGTCACTTTTTTCTTATATATTGGTTTTATCACCACTGAGAGAAACTGGAGAAAATAAATGAAAAAACACGTTTCAGCCATCGTCTACGGTGGCTTAGATGGCATTATCACGACGTTCGCAGTCGTTGCTGGATCGGTCGGTGGTAACGTTTCAAACATCGTTATCATCATTTTGGGATTCTCAAACTTATTAGCCGATGGCTTTTCAATGGGGGCCGGTGCCTACCTGTCAGCAACATCGGATAACAATCAATCAAAAAGTAAAGCATTGGCAGCTGGTATCGCGACATTCATTTCGTTTAACGTCTTCGGTTTAATTCCACTAGGTGCCTACTTAATTACAAATGCGCTCATTCACGACAAAGCCATCGCCTTTCCAATCGCCTTTGTCATCGTCGGTGTCTCTTTGGCGTTGCTAGGCTGGGTGAAGGCCAACCTGTCAGAGCAGAAAGTAAGAACAGAAATTCTACGCACACTTTCTGTCGGGTACGTCGCTGCAATTGTTGCTTATGGCGTTGGTATCTTACTGAATTATTATTTGTAGACAAAAAAACACCTTGAATATTCAAGACGTTTTTCTTTTTAGATATTTAGTTATATGGTAATCAGCTATAGATTATTTAAGTCAAACAATCCTCGAAGCTTAGCTTCTTCTTCAGCTGCGTTCATTAAATCAGCAGAGTATAGCGCATCAGGGTGCTTGCCTGTTGATTCGTTAGAAATAATCCGGGTAAAATTTTAAATCATATTTTTAGAACACCTTTAATTGAGTCGACCTGTAATAGCTAACCATGTATACAAAGAAACGATATGTTATATTACGTCATCGAAAATGGTGTCTTTAGGGAGTTACTTTTAGTGGTTACCAACACGCCTGCTGACAAAAAACACTTTTTTGTAAAGAAAACCCCAAACAGGTGAGTAAATCTGTTCGGGGATATCTAGAAAGACGCTCTATGGTCGAGAAAAGTGAGATGGTGTAGAACTTAATACCCGGATTATTCATCAAGACAAACAAAAACCCGCTGAAACAGCAAGTTAATACCGTTTCAGCGGGTTTTGCGCTTTCACCCGTTAGGTGAAAACCATAGGAGCTCTTTGTTATGATATTTTGTTAGTGAAAAACAAACCAAATACTCAAAAATTGGAGCGTCTAAAATTATGACTCAAAAAGTATTACCTAGCAACACTTTAGTTGCAGTTTCAGACAATGGGGTACCAATTACCTCGGATGGTGGCAACGTGTAATGATGTTGTCTAATTGTGCCTTAGTAATCCTAGTCATTAAAAATACCTCCATAGTGGCGTCAAAATGAACAAATACGTGCTAATTTAGGGAGATTAGTTGGCGTTATTACCCAAAATCAATTTGATCTAACATTGTTTCGCGACTTGCTTGATCTAACCCCAGATAAGTAAGCGTGATAGCCTCACTCGAATGATTCAGTAAGTGCATGACTAAACCAATATTGTAGTTTGACTGTGTATAGACGCGGTAAGCGCCTGTTTTACGCATGGTGTGTGTGCCTAGATAGTTGATACCTAATAGATCACCAACACGTGACATGACCTTATAAAACTGCTTCTCAGTGATATGCCGGTCTGGATGGGCCGTTGAAGGAAATAACCAGTCCGAATTGATATTCTGTTGGACTAGCCAATCATGATATTGCAACAAGTCTTGTTGCACGGGCTTTAAATATAGTGTATTTGCTTTACCGGTCTTTTTATCATGAATAAAGGCCGTGTGTTTAACAGAGCCATCTGGATTATAGACATCGGATTTCTTTAACGTCATCACATCACTCACCCGCAGCAGGGTGGCTTTGCCAACTTGAAAGATGGTGTAGTTACGGCGACCTGCCCGAAAACTATCTAGTAAGGTGTCTTGCACCATTTTTAAGACGTTAGAGTCTTTGATTGGGAGTACGATTTGTTGCATATCTATTTAACCTCAATAATAGAATAGTCCTTGCCTATAATTGGTTCACTTTTGTCAATGAATGACCAATTATTTTTATCGTAGTGGTAGATTGTAAAATTAATCCGAACGCTGTTCGGACAAAAAAGATCAGTTTCCATCAT